>NZ_JBBORK010000006.1:0-1162 GCF_038004585.1 Paenibacillus sp. FSL R5-0475 | reverse complement strand
TAACCACCGTGCTAGGTCTCCACTTCGGTACATCTTTTCCCCAGGTTTAAACGGGTTCGCAATGAATCTATTTCTGGTAAGCTCTTCGCGATTCAAATAGCCACGAGCAATCCCTTTTCCTCCAATAAAAAGCTCTCCAATTACACCTAAAGGCACAGGCTTTTGCTGCTCATCGAGTATGTACGTTGTGGTTGTGGGAATAGGATGACCGATATTACTTTTCTCACCTTCAATATCCCCTTCAGTTACTTCCCTATAGGTCGCATGAACCGTTACCTCTGTGATCCCGTACATGTTAATTAATTTTGTATGCGGATATGCTTTTTTCACTTTATGCAATTTCATTGGACTTAGGGCTTCTCCCCCAAAAATGATATAGCGTAGTGCCAAATCATTTCCAATGAACTTGCTTCCCTCCTGCATAAGGGCATAAAATGCTGTCGGTGTTTGATTCAAAACTGTTACTTTCTCTTGCAATAATAAATCTGTCAACGCCTCTGGAGATTGAGCAATAAACTTCGGTACGATTACAAGTTTTCCCCCATACAGTAAGGCACCGTACATCTCCCAAACAGAAAAGTCGAAGCAATAAGAGTGGAACATTGTCCAGACATCATTCGCATTAAAGTCAAATTCCATTTCGTCATTTAGAAGTAAACGAATGACATTTTCGTGTTCGATAACAACCCCTTTAGGTAAACCTGTAGTACCTGAAGTGTATATGATGTATGCAGCATCTTGCAGGCTATTTATATTCTCTAAATTCGTTATCTCTTCTTCCGATATGACATCCAGTTCCTCTGAGAGATTGAATGTTACTCCGCTAAATGTAGTACTAGCAGCATATTCACCTGTTGTAATTAAAAATGAAACCTTGCTATCTTCGAAAATGTATTCTACTCTTTCCGCCGGATAATCTGGATCAATTGGAAGATATGTTCCTCCTGCTTTGAGAACGGCTAATATACTAATAATTGTTTCAACCGATCGATCTAGTAGTAATGCAACAATAGATTCTTGTTTAACTCCACGAGATCTTATCGTTCTTGCTAATTGGTTAGCGCGCTCATTTAATTGACGATATGTCAGCCGTCTCTCTTTATCCACAACTGCCATATTCTCTGGTGTTTTTTGCGCTTGCTCCTCGAATAACTGATGTATG
>NZ_JBBORK010000005.1:0-1284 GCF_038004585.1 Paenibacillus sp. FSL R5-0475 | reverse complement strand
AAGCGTTCCATCCGGTAACCACCGTGCTAAGTCTCCGCTACGATACATCTTTTCTCCGGGTTTAAACGGGTTCGCTACGAACTTTTCAGCTGTTAATTCTGGTTGATTGAGGTAGCCCTCCGCCAATCCTTCTCCAGATATACATAGCTCGCCTTTACTTCCCGTCACAACTGGATTAAGCTTTTCATCCAATACATAAACCCTCATGTTGTCTGCCGGTCTGCCAATCGATACGGACGTTCCCTTCGCTTCAGCCGGTTCATACTCATAAATCATGCACCCTACAGTTGCCTCGGTTGGACCATATTCATTATAGATAGTGACTTCTCCGTTGAACTGCTGATGTACTCGCTCTGCCAAATCTCTTTTCAGATCTTCTCCACCTGTAATAAGAACCTTCAAATTCTTACTTTCCAAATTCAGCTCTTCTAAAAGCTTCATATGAGATGGTGTTATTTTAAGCATTCCCACTTTATCATCTGTCAGCACTTCGCTAAGAACAACCGCTGCATCTGTTCCCTCATATATAAACAATGTTTTCCCAGTAATCAGCGGCAAGTATAGTGATGTTACTGTTAAATCAAATGCTATGGAAGAGTACAACGCACAGTGATAGGCTTCGTCTTTAAAATAAGATTTGTTAGCCCACCACAAATAATTCAGCAACCCTTTGTGTGGGATCATGACCCCCTTTGGATTTCCTGTGGACCCTGAGGTATACATGATATAGGCAAGATCCTGCACTCCGTTAGAAGATAGTAAATTCGTATCTTCATAACTATCTGTAGGTGTAGATAGATCTACCACAGTTTTACAATATAATCCCTCTGTCTTTAAGTATGACTGGGTTAGTACTATCTTCGCCCCACTATCCTTCAACATATAATTCATGCGATCCGTTGGAACGTTCGGGGCTATCGGTAAGTACGTTCCCCCTGCTTTTAAGATCGCCAATATCCCTATGACCATATCTATTGAACGATCGGCCATGATGCCGACTACTTTATTCGCCGTAACACCATACTCTTGAAGATATCTTCCCAGTTGATTAGCTTTCTTATTTAATGAACGGTAGCTCATTGAATCCTGCCGATGTACTAGAGCAAAATGATCGGGGAATTTCTCAACTTGTTCTTCAAATAATGCATGCAGTGTTTTTTCTTTTGGATAATCGGTCTTCGTCTGGTTAAATCCATATACCAGCTGCCCTTTTTCCTCTGATGTCACGATTTCAATCTCATCCATCGTTGCGTTCGGATTTGCTATGATCTGCTTAATAACATA
>NZ_JBBORK010000004.1:0-1303 GCF_038004585.1 Paenibacillus sp. FSL R5-0475 | reverse complement strand
AATTCGGACAGGAATGGTATTAATAAACAAGCCCACCATCTTCTCAATTCCAGGGATTACGGCAGGTCTTCCCGAAACTACGGCACCAAACACAACTTCATTCGCTCGGTTATATTTCTGCAGGACTACCCCCCAGATCGTCTGCATCATGGTATTCAAAGTGACCTGGTATTGGTTCGCCAGTTGTTGGAGTTTTCGTGTTTGTTCCTCACCCAGCGCAAACCATAACTCCTCTTGCTTATAGCCATCTGCCGTCTTTTTATATCCCGGCAGGGTAGTCACTTCATCGATCGTTTTCAAATAATTCTTCCAGTAATCCGATGCTTTCACTTTATCTTGTTTCTCTAACCACTGGATAAAGCGGCTATAAGGCTGGGCTGTCTCCAATTGTAGAGGTGTTCCCTTATTCAAGGACTCGTAAATTTGAAATAATTCTGTAAACAAGGTGCTCATACACCAACCATCTATCACAATGTGATGGAAACTCCACACCAACTTGAACTGTTGTGCTCCCATTTCAAAAGCAGCGACTCTCATTGGAATGGTTGTGGTCAAGTCAAAGCCCTTATTTTTATCTTCTTGCATGTAACGACGCATAGCTTCTTCTTGCTCTGCATCAGATTTGTTTACAATCTTCTGCACATCAATGCTGAACTTCCACTGCTCTAATACAACCTGTAACGATCTTCTTATATTCTCAAATAGAAATACGCTTCGAAGTACATCATGTCTGTTAATAAGCTCCTGATAACTTTGTTCCAACAAATCAATATCTAAAATGCCTCGAACCTCGAAGCTGGTTTGCACAAAATACTGCAAGTCTCCCTTGTTCATCACATGGTGGAATAACATTCCTTCTTGTAACGGGGCTAAAGGATACATTTTTTCTATGGTTAATCCTTTGCTTGCTACTCGCATATATACATCTTCGATCTCCTCAATGGTCATGTCGTGCGCCATGACGTCACTTGGAGTTAGCTCCGCAATTTCTTTCTCCACGCAGTGCTGAATAATTGCTGTTAGCTTCTGTATGTAACAGCCAGCAAGATTCTCCATCTCCTGCTCACAATACTGCTTCCCGTTGTAACTAAACGTAAATCGCATTCTTCCTTCTTTCACAATGCCATTTACTTCTAGTGCACTGCTTCGCTTTAGTTCTGGACTTACCATATTACCTACAGGCAACGAAGAACCTTCGAAGATCGCTGTTTGGAAATCTTGGTCAAACTGTCCCAAATAGTTGAAACTAATGTCAGATACCTTCCATCCTTCGCCTTCGCTTTGGCCTTCCTCACTCCAGTAC
>NZ_JBBORK010000003.1:0-1801 GCF_038004585.1 Paenibacillus sp. FSL R5-0475 | reverse complement strand
CACCAACGGCCTTGTATAATCGGTTGGCATGTCTAGGGCTGGTACTTCCCCAGCATAGATGTCTAACCAATAATCTTCTTGCTTATTCATATCTTCTACTTGTTTCTCTTCTTGCTGCCATACGGCGAAGTCTTTGTACTGTACAGCGACTTCCGGTAACTCCTCTCCCTGATACAAGGACATTAACTCCTTCGTCAAGATCCCCATCGATGTTCCATCCGATACAGAATGATGAATATCAATAAATAAGAGATGTCGCTGATCCGTTAACCGAACCATTCCTGCCCGGCAAAGTGGAGCTTTATTCAAGTCAAAAGGCTGAATCCATCCCGAGACAATGTCTTTTGCTACAGACTCATCTGCTGCTTTTGCATGCATCATTTCGATATCTACATCATGATGAACACGTTGCATTAACTCCTCATTCACCCATGTAAAAGACGTACGTAGCGATTCATGTCTCTGTACAATTGCTTTCCAAGCTCTATCTATTAGTGCTATATCTATAAGTCCGTTAACTTCCATAACAAGAGGCATATTGTAACTAACTGATCCTTGATCCAATTCATTTTGTACAAATAGTCGTTTTTGTGCAGCAGTAACCGGATACGACGAATTTTCTGGAACCCTTGAAATAGTCACAAATTTACTTTTCTTTGATTGTCGTAATCTCTCCGTCATGGATATAAGTGTCTGATGTTCAAATACTTCTTGAATAGTGAGTTCTACTTGTAAACTTTTTCTTACCCGTGCTATTAAACGAGTGGCTTTTAGTGAATGGCCACCTAGCTCAAAGAAGTTATCTGTTCGGCCTACTTGCACAATCCCCAATACTTCTTTCCAAATCTCAGCGAGCTGCTCTTCCATGACACCTTGCGGGGCAACATATTCATTTCCTCGCATCCAACCCTCGGTTGGCAAAGGCAATGCCTTCCGGTCCACTTTTCCGTTTGAAGTGAGTGGCATCCATTCTAATTGAATAAAGTAGGCTGGTACCATATAACTTGGTACGTGTTTCTCCAAATGTCTTCTTAATTCGGTTACATCCACCTGGATCTCACTAACAATATAGGCAACTAAATACTTGCTGCCATCCTCCGACTCTTGTGCCAGCACCAACGTTTCGTTAACCGATTCATGCTTCAACAGCTGCGCCTCAATCTCACCACATTCAATTCGGTAGCCCCGAATTTTCACCTGATGATCCATCCGCCCCATATATTCCAGCGTTCCATCCGGTAACCACCGTGCTAGGTCTCCACTCCGGTACATCTTTTCCCCGGGTTTAAACGGGTTCACTACGAACTTTTCAGCTGTTAACTCTGGTAGATTTATGTACCCTTGAACTAAACCATCACCTGCGATACACAATTCTCCAACTACGCCTATCGGTTGTAGTTGGCTCCCATTCATAACATAAACTTCTGTATTTGATAGAGGCCGGCCAATAGGAACAGTTTTAAGTTCATCTGTTATCTTTGGTATTTCATAGGCTGTAGCAAATATCGTACTTTCAGTCGGGCCATATACATGCATAATTCTACAATTTGTTTCTTGAAGCACTCTCTGAATATGAACAGCAGAATGATTCTCTCCCCCAGTTAAAACCTGTTTGATGCCTTTTAATGCAGTTGTATTCTCATCGACCAATACATTAAATAATGCTGTAGTTAAGAATACAGTGCTTATTGCCTCTCTTTGCATCGCTTCACACAATTGCACAGGATCTAGCATCTTCTCCCGATCCAACAATACAAGCTTAGCGCCGTTCAAAAGTGCTCCATAAATATCAAAGGTTGAT
>NZ_JBBORK010000002.1:0-2951 GCF_038004585.1 Paenibacillus sp. FSL R5-0475 | reverse complement strand
ACCAGCTGAGTCATCAAGGAGCAGTCGAGGGAGAAGTGGAATTGTCGCCGATCCAACAGTGGTTCTTTGAAGGGCAAAAGAAAGCACACCACCACTTTAACCATAGCGTGATGTTATATCGTAAAGAACGTTATCGGGAAGATATCGTACAACAAGTGATGCAACGCATGATGGAGCATCATGATGCTCTGCGGATGGTGTATGAACAAACGGAAACCGGGGTGTACCAATATAACAAGGTTATCCACGAATTGTTGGTAGAAGTGCCTGTGATCGAAGTCAGAGGCCAAGGCCTGGAAGAAGTAGAGAGACTAGCTACGCGTATTCAAGAAAGCATCGACCTGGAAAAAGGTCCAATGATGCGACTGGGGCTGTTCCGAGCAGACGATGGTGATCACTTACTCATTGTGATCCATCACTTGGTAGTAGACGGTGTATCATGGCGGATATTATTAGAAGATTTTGCTTCAGGATACACTCAAGCGCTGAAGGGCGAAGAGATCCAATTCCAGGCGAAGACCGCATCATACCAAGAATGGTCAAGCCGGATGAAGGAATATACCCGCAGTGAAGCATTCGCGGCAGAAAAAAGCTACTGGCGGCACGTAACTGAGGCCATTGTAATAGGAACGGAAGTAACGGCGCAAGAAGTTGGACAGATTGGCGAAGGAAAACATATCGAAGTACAACTGGATGAGGACATGACAGAAAAAGTACTTCGACAGGTTAACCAAGCTTACAATACCGAAATTAATGACATCTTAGTAACAGCCCTTGCTCTTTCAATCCATGAATGGGATGGAAGGGAAGAAATCTGTATTGATATGGAGGGCCATGGCCGAGAGGAATTGGTCGAAGGATTAGATATTACACGAACGGTAGGATGGTTTACAAGTATCTACCCAGTAACTCTTCAAGTCAAAGAACAGGAACTGGGAAGACAAATCAAAACCATAAAAGAAGCATTACGTTCAATTCCGAACAAAGGAATCGGGTATGGTATGTACCGATACTGGAGTGAGGAAGGCCAAGGCGAAGGCGAAGGACGGAAGGTATCCGGCATTAGTTTCAACTACTTGGGACAGTTTGACCAAGACTTCCAAACAGTGATCTTTGAAGGATCTTCGTTACCTGTAGGTGTCATGGCAAATCCTGAGTTGCAACGAAATAGTGCACTAGAAGTAAATGGCATTGTGAAAGAGGGAAGAATGCGATTTACGTTTGGTTACAACGGGAAGCAGTATTGTGAGCAGGAGATGGAGAATCTTGCTGGCTGTTACATGCAGAAGCTAACAGCAATTATTGAGCACTGCGTGGAGAAAGAGAGTACGGAGCTAACTCCAAGTGACGTCATGGCGCACGACATGAGTATTGAGGAGATCGAAGATGCATATGTGCGAGTAGCAAGCAAAGGATTAACCGTAGAAAAAATGTATCCTTTAGCCCCGTTGCAAGAAGGAATGCTATTCCACCATGTGATGAACAAGGGAGACCTGCAGTATTTTGTACAAACCAGATTCGAGGTTCGAGGCAGTTTAGATATTGATTTGTTGGAACAAAGTTATCAGGAGCTTATTAACAGACATGATGTACTTCGAAGTATATTCATATTTGAGAATATAAGAAGATCGTTACAGGTTGTAATAGAGCAGTGGAAGTTCATCATTGATGTGCAGAAGATTGCAAACAAATCTGATGCAGAGCAAGAAGAAGCTATGAGCCGTTACATGGAAGAAGATAAAAATAAGGGATTTGACTTGACCACAACCATTCCGATGAGAGTTGCTGTTTTTGAAATGGGTGAGCAACAGTTTAAGGTGATTTGGAGTTTCCATCACATTGTGATAGATGGTTGGTGTATGAGCACCTTGTTTACAGAATTACTTCAAATTTACGAGTCCTTAAACAAGGGAACACCTCTACAATTGGAGACAGCACAGCCCTACAGCCGCTTTATCCAGTGGTTAGAGAAACAAGATAAAGCGAAAGCATCGGATTACTGGAAGAATTATTTGAAAACGATCGATGAAGTGACTACCCTGCCGGGATATAAAAAGACGGTAGATGGCTATAAGCAAGAGGAGCTGTGGTTTGCGCTGGATGAGGAACAGACGCGAAAACTCCAACAACTGGCGAACCAATACCAGGTCACATTAAATACCATGATGCAGACGATCTGGGGGGTAGTCCTGCAGAAATATAACCGAGCGAATGAAGTTGTGTTTGGTGCCGTAGTTTCGGGAAGACCGGCCGTAATCCCTGGAATTGAGAAGATGGTGGGCTTGTTTATTAATACCATTCCTGTCCGAATTTCAAGTAGCCCGACACAACCGTTTACAGAGGTATTACAGGCGGTTCAAGATGCAGCAACCGTGTCAGATGCATATAGTTCGTATCCTTTATATGAGATCCAAAATCAAAGCACATTAAAACAAGAATTGATCAATCATATCATGGTATTCGAAAATTACCCGATGGATGATCGCTTGAAGGACATGGGTCAAACAGTGGGAGTGGGATTGGAACTCTCTAACTTCAAAACGTTTGAGCAAACGAATTATGACTTTAATGTGATTTTGATACCTGGAAAGGAACTTGCAATAAAATTCAGTTACAATCTGAATGCATTTGAAGTCGGAAGTGTAGAACGAATGAAAGGCCATGTACAGCATGTTATGCAGCAGGTCATAGCAAATCCGAACGCAACGATGGATGAGATTGAAATCGTGACAGCAGAGGAAAAAGAGCAGCTGGTATTTGGGTTTAACCAAACGCAAACCGATTACCCAAAAGAAAAAACACTGCACATGCTATTTGAAGAACAAGTTGAAAAGACACCACATCACATTGCCGTGGTGAAAGATGATGAGACCCTGACTTATGCAGAGCTTAATGCGCAAGCAAACCAGGTAGCCCGGGTATTACGCCGTCAGGGTGTAGAGAAAAACAGC